>NZ_JACHMG010000002.1 GCF_014204865.1 Amycolatopsis jiangsuensis | reverse complement strand
CGTACATGTCCCGGGCCGGCCGGTGGTGTCATGGGCCCGCGGTAGGCCGGAAAACGGAGGTGTCAGTCACAGGCTGCGGCTACCGTGGCCATTGAGGGGCGGCTTTCGAGGAGCGATAAGTGGGGGTAGACGGCGACCGAGACGGGCGGCCGAGCGGCGCTCGGCCGCCCGTCTCGCTCGTCGGCGCCCTCGTCTGTGTAGGCGTGGCGTTGTTGCTCACGGTGGGAACTGGGGTTGTCACGTTCGCGCTGTCACAGAGTTATGGTTTCGGGCCAGTCTGGGACCGGTCGGCGTTCATGATGACGGGTGCTGCCGGGGTGTTGGCTGGCGCTGCCTTGCTCGTCGCAGTCCGTCTTGCGCGACTGCGTTTGCGGGCGCTGCCCGTTATGGCGGGGTGGGTGGCGTTGGTATTCGTCGTGGGGTACGTAGCTGGCGTAGCCGGCAACAGCCTGAGGCGATAGCGGCCCAGTAGCTCAGCCCCGGCTCTGGGCTCGGCCATCGACGTCGGCGCACGAGGCGAGTTGCGCGCTCGAAGGTTGCGCACCCGGCCAGCGCTCTAGGCGGGACCTGCTGGGATGGGTACAGTCGGTTCGACCGCCGCGGTCGTGGTGGCGATCTGATCCAAGGGAGAGTGCCCGTATGGACTTCAACGAGATCCTCGACGAGGCCAAGAAGCTTGCTGGCGAACATCCGGAGCAGGCCAAGGCCGCGTTGGATAAGGCTGAGGGGATCCTGGACGAGCGGACGGGTGGCAAGTTCGCGGACCAGATCAAGAAGGGCGGCGACGCCGTGGGGGGCCAGTTGGGTCTCCCGCCGGAAACACCTTGAGAGCACCTAGCTAGGGGCACACGGCCGGTCGCGCTTCCGGCCGTCCTAGCCCACAGGTGGCCGAGCCTGACGGTCCCAATGGGTATTGGCCTGGTCGGCGGTCCCGGCGCGCGGCCGGGGTAGGAACCAACCTCTGGAGCACATCGTGACACCGAAACCACCACGGATCACCCGTCTTGTCCTGGTCGCCCTGGTCGCGGGGACGTTGGGGCTGACGGGTTGTGGCCCGAAGAGCTCATCGGGTACTGCCGCCGGGCCGCAAACCTCATCATCGGTTACTGCGGCAGCGTCGCCCACTGATTCGACGAGCAGTAGTGCCGTTCCGTCGAACTGTCCGACGGAGAACACCCGGGCGTTCGCGAAGACGCGGCTGGTGGCGGACCTGGGGCTGACGGCCGGCACCTTCCACCGGTACATCTACAAGCCGTTCAAGGCCGGCGCGTTCACCAAGGGCACCAAGGGTCGGGTGCTGGCGCTGGTGAAGGCGGCCGCCACTGCGGCTGCGGACGCCAAGCTGCTGTCCAACGCAATGAAGAACATCCAGGCCAACCCCACCCTGTGCAACGTGTTGTACCAGCCGATGGCCGACCTGGCCACGCACTTGGCGGCGCTCAAGAGCGACGTGACCGCCGGCAATCTGGGGAGCATTGACTCGGCCGGGTCACTGGTGTCTGGCCTGCTGGCCAAGGCCACCTCCAACGGGCTCAGCGTCACCGAGACGACGAACACCGCCGGGACCTCCCAGGGCTGAACCCGTTCCCCGCTCTGGCGTGGCGCAGCGGTTCGGTGGTAGGGATGACCCACCGCGCACTGACGTGGTGCGCACTGGTTCCAGGGGAGTAAGCCGATGGGTGACATCGCAAGCAAGGTCGACAAGGCATTCGAGACGGTCAGCATGACCGAGCTGGCGGACGCGCCCGTCGATGCGTTGCAGGGAGTCAGCGCAGGGGACGCCGAGCACCTCAAGGCCGCGTTCAACATCAAGACCGTCCGCGACCTGGGCACGAACAAGTACTTCCTGTGGGCGCAGGCCATCGCCAAGCTCGCGGAATAGCAAGTAGCACTGCGGCTGTAATGCCGGCCACACCAGGAACCGCCCCGGCCACCCGGTCGGGGCGGCCCCGTGTCAGGGTGCGCCGACCGGAGCTCACCCCGCCGTGCGGGAAACGCGAGGTGCGCACCAGTGCCAAAAGGCGGGGGCCGAGCGCCCCGGCCCCGAAACACTCATTTGGCCACCAAATGGTGGATACGCTCGGCACGTCAGGTCGTCTAGCGCGAACAAGGAGCGGGACCGTGAAGGGTTTCAAGGATTTCGTCATGCGGGGCAACCTCGTTGAGCTTGCCGTCGCGTTCATCATCGGCACCGCATTCGCGGTCGTCGTCAAAGCCTTCACCGACGTGATCCTGTCGCTGATCGGCAAGCTCGGCGGCAAGCCCGACTTCAACAGCATCAAGCCCGGCGGGGTCCCGCTGGGCGCGTTCCTGACCGCGCTGGTCGCCTTCCTGATTGTTGCCGCGGTGGTCTACTTCTTCGTCGTCAAGCCCTACGAGGCGGCCAAGACTCGATACGCCCGAACCGAGGTGGACGCCGCCCCCGACGAAAACGTCGTGCTCCTTACCGAGATCCGCGACCTGCTCGCCGGGACGACCGGCACCGCGGGCCGCCACGCGGAGATCTGAGCCAAGCACCCTCCGCCACCGCGATAGGCACCCGTAACGCAGAAAAGGGAGCGCGGCCCCTCCCGCCCGACAAGGGCGAAAGGGGCCGTTGACCGTTCAAGCGTTGCGTCGGTCCTGGGCCGGGAGCGAATCATTGAGCGCGCGGTAGACGCTGGCTCGACTGACGCCGATGACGCGGGCGATCGCGGCGACGTCGTGCTGACGG